>NZ_CP021139.1 GCF_002162035.1 Sulfuriferula sp. AH1 | reverse complement strand
GTGCCCGAATTCAGGAGGCGGGCAGCTCCGGCTTCTCCCCCTCCGGCCACGCGATAACAACGCGCTCGGCCTTTTCAGGGAGTGGTGGCAATAGATGTTCGTCACGCGGTAGCAGAAAATACATGCCGCCATCGTCGGCAGGCCGCGCCCGGTACGGGTCGGGGCGCTCGGCCGGGGTGTTGTTATGAGTAGGTGATTTTTTGCTCATTTACTCAAATCCTCAATCTGCGTAAGGGCCAAGGAAACGAACGCCGTTGAAGTGGATCAGGTGAGACGGTGCATCAGCCACCCACACTTCGGTTTCCCATGCGATTTCGCCAAGGTAGCGGCCCATGATGGCCCGGTTTGGAAAGGCGGTCACATAGACCAGCCCTGCAGTCGATCCGGCAAAGAGCTTTGCCAGCTCGGCGTGTCGCTTGCCATCGACGGGGCCATGACTGGTGACAGACTCAACCAGCAGCAGCCAGTTTTTCGCGGTGAAGTGCAACACCACGTCCGGCATCTTGCCGTGTGAATCCACGTCCACACCCAGCCCGGCCAGCAACGCCGCGTCGAAGTAACCCCACTTGTCGCCAGTGTCGCCGGCATAGACCAGCACGCTACCCGGTGCGAAGCGCTGGGCGAAGTCCTCGACGATGGCCCGGATCAGTTCGCTATGCTCGCCGGGACTGAGGGTGATTTCTTTTCCCGGCGCAATCTCAACCGGGATGCGGTTTTGCTCTCGTGCCATTGCGTAGCGGGCAACCAGCGTTTCACGCCCGGCCAGATAGGCCGTAAGGCCGTCATGCCATGCGGGCGTGCCAAAGGTACGCAGCAAGGCCAGCGCGGCGGGTTCGATCTGATAGACCGCCTTCGGGCTGTTCACCGGGCGGTCGGGCTTGTCCGGGTTGTAGAGCGCCACGCCAGCATCGCAGAACTGGTGCATGGTCTGGCGGCGGAAAGTCTCGCGGGTGTTCGGTGCGTATTCCTTGCCGTAGTGCTCCCGCGCCCAATCCATGATTGGGGTGATACCCACAAGCGGGTTTTCAGCGTCGGCCCATGCCTTGCCCGGCGTGAGGTTCAGCAGGGCCAGCAAAGAAAGGGCGGAACGCTCGTTTTGTTGTGCCCTCGGCAGGCCCAGCGAAATGATGACCTGGTGCGCGGCCTCGATGTTGTTGTTCTGGTCTGTCATGCAGTCAATTTCCCTAGTTGTTCATCAATCATTTCCTGCGTGATTTCGCTGTTCCGCTTGGCCCATTCGCCAAGCTGGATAAGAGCATCACGGCTCGGGTACTTCATCAGCTTGAGGTCGGTAGCGTTGACCTGCGTATGACCGTTAAAGCGGCGGAAACACTCATCTACGGCGGTCGTGTTCAGGAACACGGCCAGCCCTCTTGCCAGCAGCTCAGGCAAGCCGCGCTTGTTCTCATGAAAGAGGTTCATGTGGTTCTCGAACCCAAGCACGGTATGGCCGCCAAAGGCGGCAGGATCAACCACGCTAGCCACTACGCGGCGCTTTTCTTCCTTCGATGAAAACCGGCGAACCACGCAATAAAAGCCGTTCGGATAAAGCCATTTGTCGGTCGCATCGTTGCGCAAGATCGCGTTCGGCTTCTTCAAGCCCGGCACGGGCCAGACTGTCCCGGTCATGCTCAAGTGGCCGGGGTAGATCAGCGGCACGGTGCCGGCCTCGGGCATATCGCGCAGGTGTTCTTTCAATCGGAAGTCCACGACTGGCCCGGTCGATACCTTGATGCCAAGATCGGCCAGCGTGTAGCGCACGGCGGGCGATAGCTCGATGGTGCTTTTCTCGGTCGTGGTGGGCACATGAATAAACCGCTCGGAGTCATCCGGGAACACGATCCGCTCAAACGGGTGTTCGTTCGTGGTTATGTCCTCGAAGCTGTCATCGGTCGAAGTCGTGACCGTTACCGGCCCTTTTTGGCCGCCACGCTCAAGCCGGATGATGATGTTTTCCTGCAAAACCTCGTCATCCTTGAACGCCTTGCTACGCGAGTCGAACAGGTGCATGTGGCGAATGGCTGCACGCTCAAGAATGAAGTCACGGAACGGGCGGTAATACGGCCCATTGCAGAAGCTGCGCGGGATGATCGCCACGATCTGGCCGCCCGGTGCTGCCATTGCCACGGCCAGCGCCACAAAGGCCGAATACAAGTTCACCGTCTCAATGCCGACACTGCGCAGGGCCAGCCGGTGCGCTGACTGGCTGTTGATCTTCTTGTAAGGCGGATTGAGGATCGCATGGGTATAGCCTCGATCCTGCAGACCTTCGGCGGCTGCCAGCTCGATGTAATCGCCCGCAATGATGTTCGCTTTCACTCGGCTGTAACCGGCCAAGTGCTGCGCCAGATGCGCCCGCAAGGTGTCGTCAATTTCGTAGGCGGTCGCCTCCACCTTTTCAAATGCAAAGCCTCCGGCCTTCCATCGGTCAAGAAAGGCGCAGGACAGGGCACCAACCCCGGCGCCGGCATCCAGTAGGCGGCCGGTCTGCACGGTGCTTGGCGGGAACAGTGACGCCATGAAACGCGCAACACTCGAAGGCGTCATGAATTGCCCGAATTCAGCCTTGTATTTCTGCGCGGTACGGGGTGCAACCTCTCGGCGCACGTTATCGGCCAGCTCAAGCATTTTGGTATTCCTTCTTATCGTCCGTAGTCATGGCCGGCCTCTGCCTCATAGTTGCCCTGCTGGTCGCGGCTGATTTCCACGTCGTCGCCCACGTCCATTTCTGCGCCCTCTACCTCTGGAACCATCACGCGGTCGCCGTCGGCCTCGATGACGTAGGCCGGGCTTTCGTTCTCGCGCTCGATCTGCGCGACGACTTCACCGGAAAACGCCTCGTCACGGGCCAGCAAGCGGGCTTCGTGCTGCTCGGCCAGTTCCACCAGTGCCGGGCTGTGGTCGCCGGCCTGCGGCACGGCCGGGCCGCCGCCGTAGATGCCGCCAAACATTTGCACGCCGGTTCGGTGGGCCTCGGCCAGCTCGGCCAGCCGGGATATTTCAGGGTCGATGCGCTCACGCTCCATGCCGCCGCTGCTCGATGGGCCGCCCTGCCCTTCTGCGGCCAGCTCCTGCCGTAGCTCGGCGTTCTCGATACGCTCGGCGGCATGCAGGCCGGCATAGTCCGGGCGCGGGTCTGCGGCCTCGATGGTGACGAACGGGGCGGCCTTCTCGCTGTCGCCACGCACTGCGGCCGGTGGCAACGGGTCGCCGGCCGGGCCGCCCGCCTCACGCTCGGCCGCTGGCTGGTCGCGCTGCTCGACTTCAAAAGCACGCTGCCGACACTCGGCCAGCTCGCGGCGCAAGTCGGACAGGCGGGCCGGTTCGGTTTCGGTCTGCAAGGCCAGCTCAAGCGTGCCGCACTGCTCGCGGATCAGATTCAGGTCTGTAGCTGAATCAATCGCTCGCTCATTTGTGTATTCACTCATTTAAGTAATCGCTCCTTTACTCTGGAAGCTGTGCAACGTAGTCGCTCAACACCTCTTTGATGCTCTTGCCCTGCTTCGTGGCATACAGCTTCAATTTGATGTGCTGGTCGCGGTCCAGGTCGAAGTTCACGCGAACGGTGGCGGCTTTGTCGGCAAGGCTGGCAAGGGTGGCGGCTTTGCTACTTTTGGCGCTTGGGCGGCCGGCGCTGAGTGTGCCCTTAGTGGTGGCGGTCATTTACTTATATCCTCATTTACTCAAGCGAGTTTTTGCTTAATTTCGTTCATCAGGGCGCGGATTTCGCTGGCCCCGTCGCCGTCTGGCTCGGCGTCAAGAATGGTTGTCCCCGCTGCAGCCGTGCCGGGATAGCTCACGCGCTGCGTGATGCGGGATTCAAGAACGGGCAGGCCATAGCCGGCCAAAGCCTCGGTGATTTCCGCGCCTATGCGCGTGCCCTTGATTGCCCGCGACACGACGAACGCCGCCTGTAGCTTCCCGTCCGTGACCTCGATGCGCTGTTTCACCAGCTCGACAAGATCGGCTGTCGCCCAAATGTCGTAAGGGCTAGGCTGCACGGGTATCAGGATGAACGAGGCGGCCTTGATCGCTGAAACGGCAAGGTCTGCGGCCTGCGGTGCGCCGTCGATCACTACAAAATCTTTATGACCGATGGCCTTTAGATCGCGGTCAATGGTCGGTCGGTCGATACCGACAACCGTAACGGGGTTCTCGTCCAGCACGGCGGCCCAATCGCGGGCGCTGCCCTGTGGGTCTGAATCGACAAGCAACACGCTAGCCCCGTCCAGTTGCAGGGCGCGGGCTAGGTGGGTGGCGATGGTCGTTTTTCCTGACCCGCCTTTCTGGTTCAACACGGCGATAACCTGCATGGGGCCTCCTGAGTGAATGAAATTAACGTGCATTTACTCATTTGAGTATAGCAAGAATTCGCACGTTAAGTAAGAACTCTTTTACTCATTCGCTCATTTTCAGCAAAGCCCGGCAGGGCAGGGCGGTTAGCGCCCTCGGCCGTGGTCTGGCTTCTGTGCCTGCTGCTCGCGTTCGCGCTGCGTGGCCTGCTCTGGCTGGTCGCGCTCGGGCTGCTGGCCGCCTTGTGCCGCCTTGCTCTTGGTGAAGTAGTCGCGGCTGGCTTGGGTGGCTTCCCGGCGCTGGCTGTAGCGGTCTTGCAAAGCCTTGTCGCTGAACTCGACGTATAGGCCGGAATCGGCCGCCACGTCGGCCATCATGTTGTTGTATTCCTCGGAACCGCCACGCAAGCGGATATGCGGGCCGAACTTGGCAAGGGCGAGGCGCAAGCCCTGCTCGATGGTGTCGCGTTCCTGCTGGCCGAATTCCACGGCTTCGCCCCGGTCGGTGAACATGGCCCGCTTCTGCTGGTCGTAATAGGTCACGTTGCCCTGTTGATCGACCTTGTACGCGGCGGGCTTCATGATCGGCGCGGCCTCGGGCTGCTGGCCGATCTGGTGCTCGATGCGCTCGCCAGTAGGGGCACGCTGCGGGCTGCGCTGCCGACGCAGCTCGGCCAGTGCATCGGCATCGCCGTTGCCTGCACGCTCGGCCAGATAGGCCCGGTACTGGTCGGCCGGCTTCATCCGATAACGGGCCTTCAAGGCTTCACGCTCGCCGGCAATGGCCTTGCGTAGCTCTATATCCTTCACCACCTTGCCCATGCTGGAAACCGACAAAGCCGCCTTGCGTTCTGCCGGCTTCAAAGCCCGGTCATTCTGAACGGCCCGGCGCTCGCCCAGGTATTCACGGCGCAGCTCGGCGCGGCGCTCCTGCTCGCGCTTCTTCTGCTCCTGCCAATCCTGTTCCCGGCGCTCGCGCTGCTGTGGTTGCCAGTCACGTCGGTACTCGGCCCAAAGGTCACGGCGCAGGGCAGGGCGGGCCTGCTGTGGCGCGGCATGGCCGATTTGCTCGGTGTAGGTCTGTTGCAAGATCGGCGCGGCATCACGCCAAGGTAAATGCAGCTCTTGGGTGAGGAAGTCGGACACGTTCAGATTTCGCCGGCCGCACCGGATGCGGTCGCCGCCGTCCTTGCCCTTGGTCACTTCGTATTTGTCGGGCATCACGCCATGCGTGCGGCTGACGCTCGCCAGCAAGCGGGAGGCGTCCAGCTCGCGTTTGATGGTGTTGAACTCTGCCCGGCTGCTGTCGGTGCCACGGGCGGCACGCTCGCGGCGCTCGGCCTCGTACTGGCCCACTACGCTATCGGTCTGGCGGCCGTCACGCTCACGCGACGGGGCCGGGGTCGGTTCACTGGTGCGGGCCAGCTCGGGCGCTCTGGCAGGGGCCGGGCGCTCTTGCTGCGGGTCGTGGGGAACTTCCACAGCCGGGCGGTGCTTGGCGTAGAACGTAGTCGCACGTTCGGCCAGAATCGCCCGGCGCTGCTCGGGGTCGGCTTCACGATAGGCGGCATAGGCTTTGCGGTTGCCGCTGTTCATGTATTTCAGCTCGGCCGCCCGCACCTCGCGCCACTCCTGCAAGCGTGCGGCAATGTCGGCCGGGGTAGGGCGGGGCGCTTTGGCGTCCTCGTACCCTGCGCGGATTTCGCCGGCCAGCTTCTGCCGCTTTTCAGCGGTGGGCATTTCGATGAATTCACGGCTGAAAACGTACTCTTTCAGGTTCACGCCCTTGGCCGCGCCCTCTGGCTTCACGTTGAGATATTCGCCGGCCTTGCCCGCGTTGCGGGTCTTGGTGTCGCCATGCTCGGCAACGATGGCCCGGAACTGGTCGAAGTCGGTAACGCCCTTGTCCAACACGTCGGACAAGATGCGCTCTTTCAGGTCGTGATTTGCGCCCTTGAAATAGTCGCCCTTGTAGCGGGAAATAATCGCGCTCTCGTCGGTGAACTCAATGCGCCGGTTATCTTTCGGACTGGCAAGCCCAAACTTCGCATTGATATGTTCTTGGAACGCTTCGAGAAACTTGGTTTGCTGGTCAACCTTTCCAAACGGGTTTAGGTTCTTCTCGCTCAAAAGGTTGTATTCAGGGATGACAATATGAATATGCGGCTTACGCTCGATCAGCTCGCCGGTTTTCTGATTGGTGTAGGTCTTTAACTTCGGCAAGTGCGCTTCGGCATAGAAGTTATATTCATCACCTTCATAGGCAGTCATGGCGAATTTCTTAAATTCGTCGGTGATTTCCTGTAACTTGTCCCGGCTGATTTCGTCCTCTTTGAAAGCCAGCGTGATATGCAAATAACGCTCGCCGGTTTTGTCCATATTGCTGATAACGGCGTCGGTTAATTCCAGATCGCCCGACAAGATAACGCGCTCGTCCAGCTCGTCCCGGCTGTAGTCCCGGCCGTCTTTCTGCCCTTTCTCCAGGTACTCTTTTATTCCGGCATCGCCGCCACGCACTCTAATCAGCATCGCGGATTGCCTTTTTCATTACGTCGGCCAGCGTTTGCAGCTCGGCCAATATCCCGGCGTAAGTTGCCGGGGTGACAGTGCCGGCCAGCTCGGCGGCGTTGGCCGTGTGGGCAAGCTGGTTCAGGTTGTTGCTGGCCTTGTTGAACAGGTAAATCAGCCGGCGCTTGTCGCTGCTCGGCTGCGCCCGTGCGACTACCTGCGTTCGATTGGTCAACACCGCATCACGGAAGAACTCGGACGGCTTCACACCGGCCGCGTTGGCCTTGGCCAGATAGGCGGCATGGTCGGGCAGGGTAAGCCGGAAACTTACCGTGCGGGTTGGCTCTTTGGGCTTGCGCGGCATGGTCGCGGCTCCTGTCTCGTGCCCGCCTCGATGACACGGGGCAGGGCGGTTAATGACCGGCTGCGAAGCGGCCGGGCGGCTTGTGCTGCTGGTGACGAATCCGCGACCTGGTGGGCGTGGATCTGTCGCCATGCGGCCCGGCTCCCGTAGGGGGCCGGTGGCAGGTTTCCAAAGGGGGGCACCCCTTTGGGCACGGGATATGTTTCAAAACGCGGAGCGCTTTTGTAAACATATCCGACGTGCCTATCTGTGCTGCACATCACGGCAGCATTCTACTGCCAGCGTCGAAAGCCTGTCAATGTGTGTCGAATTGGTGTATAAACAATGGCTAGAACGGTCTAACCATGTTAAAAATACGTTTAAACAAGGTTGATTGAATGGCGAAAACTGTCTAAACTTGTTGAATGTTGGCAAAGGAGCCTATCAGTGGACGCAAACGAGTTCTTAAAGAAGGTCACGCCAGCCGGGCAACGCTCCCGGCTGGTGCCCTTCTGGAACGACATAACCAAGCTCCGGCAAAGCGGCTGCACGTTGGAACAGGTGTGCGAATTCCTCGCCGCCAACGGGGTGCAAATGTCGATTGCCGGCCTGTCGAAGTACATCAAAAGACGTGAGGAGAAAGGAGAGAAAGCAGACCAAACGCCCGCATTTGGTCATGACCAAAAACCACTGCCAGCATCACCGATTCAAGGGGCAGCAGAGGCCCCGCAAGACAGCGAACCCGAAGTATCAGGGTTGAGCAAGCAAGCGCAGCGAGAGCGCCGCGCACAAGAGTTCATCAGGCCAGAAAACACCAATCCATTGCTTAAAAAGCTATTGCCCAAGGAAACCAAAAAATGAAAATCGCCGTTATCAACTTCTCTGGAAACGTCGGAAAATCGACCGTAGCCCGCCACCTATTGGCCCCTCGCATGAAGGGTGCCGAAATTATCCCGGTCGAGTCGATCAATTCTGACGGCAGCGAAGATGAGGCCATCCGTGGGAAACAATTTGGCGAGCTGCAAGAAGCGCTCGCCCTCATGGATGATGCAGTTATCGACATTGGCGCTTCCAACGTCGAAGACTTCATCAACAAAATGACCCAATACAAACGCAGCCATGAGGACTTCGATTTCTTCGTTATCCCGACCGTGGCGAAATCCAAGCAGCAGCGCGACACAATCAGCACCATTGATGCACTTTCTGAAATTGGCGTTCCTGCCAAGAAAATCCGCGTGGTTTTCAATATGCTGGAAACTGACGAAACACCGGAGCGCGTTTTCCCCGGCCTGTTTGAATATGCAGCATCCGCCAAAAATTTCACGCTTCGGCCTGACGCCGTTATTCACATGAATGACATATACGGAAAGCTCAAAGGCGCGGGCCATAGCATTAAAGACATTCTCGAAGATCAAACCGACTTCAAAGAGAAGATCAAAACGGCGGCGGATTCAGCGGAAAAACTTCAATATGCGCAATTGCTGTCTATCAAGCGACTTGCCGAAGGTGTCTCCGACGAACTGGACGCGGTTTTTAAAACGCTACTTAAATAACCGGGGGCACTCATGGCTAATACCGCTCAAGGGGTCTTGATTGCTGAATTGCTCGGCGACGTAGGCAAACTGCACGATGACATAAAGGCGCTTCCCGGTAATTTTGAAAAGGAAGTAAGCCCGACGCTCGGGCCATCCTCAAGGCCACGGAAAAGGCCCACGGCGCTATCGTCCAGCTCGGTACGGCGGAAAAAGCCTCGTTCGGAAACTTCGCGGCGGCCGAAAAGGTCGCGCTGCGGGACTCTCTCAAGGCGGCGCTGCGCGAGGAAGCCGGCGAAGCGCTCGCCAGCGTGGCCCGCGAACTGGTGGCCTCGGCCCGCATCCATCAGGACGCGGCGAAGGGGAGACGCGGCAACGCTGGCAATGGATTGCCGTTGCCTTCGCTGGAAGCCTCCTAGCGGGCGCGCTTGGCTTCTACGGCTCGCACCTGCTGTATGGGAAACAGATTGACGAACAAGCGGCCTTCGGCCGTGCCGTAGGCACGGTGTGGGACAGTTTGGACGCCAAGACAAAAGAGCGGATTCAGGCCGCAAGGAATAGCCAATGAAACCATCACTTGCCCTAACCCTGCTGCTGCTGGGCGGCTCGGCCTTCATGCTCGGCCGCAACCTGTTCAACACGATCAAGGGCAGAGACCCTGCGACGTGGGTAACGTGGCTATGGCTCAGCGCGTGGACTGTGGCCGTCGTTTACGGCCTCGGCTCGGCCGTTCCTCGCATGGTCGCCAGCGGTGAATCGTCGGCCCTGCTCTCTATCGGCGTGGCCGTGGTGGCGGTGTTCTGCCAGACCCGGATTTGGGGCCACATGATGGCCCGCGCCAACTACGCGCCGCACGGCCAAGAAACGGTCATCAGGGGCACGGAAGTTGTCGGCGGCTCCGATCTGCAAGCCCGCATGTACGGCGACAAGGCGAAGCCGGCCGACGTGGATATTGAGATTGGCGGGGTGGTCGTTCCGCGCATGTTGGAAGCGCAGCACATGCTTTTCAGCGGCACCACGGGCGCGGGCAAGACGCAAGCGATTAACCGGGTTCTGCGGGCTGTACGGGCACGCAATGAGCGGGCCTTGATCGCAGACCCGGCCGGGGGGTTCTTCTCCCGCTTTGGTCGTCCTGGCGATGTGCTGTTTAACCCGTTTGATCGTCGTTCGGTGGATTGGTCGCCCTTCGCTGAAATCCGGGCTGAATACGACTGCCAGCGTATCGCAAAGGCCGCCGTGCCTGACGGAACGGGGGAGGGTGCAGAGTGGCACCACTACGCGCAAACGCTGCTCGGTGAAACGCTTTTGGCCCTGCATCTACGCGGGGAACGGTCGGTAAAGCGGCTGCTGCACTATGTCAGCTCGGCAGACATAAAGGAGCTGGGCGAACTGCTGGCCGGCACGCCTGCGGCCATCCTGTGCGCCAAGGGCAATGACAAGATGCTGAACAACACGCGGGGCATCATCGCTACCTATCTCGGCGTGTGGCGTTACCTGCCTGACGCTGGCACGTTCTCCGTGCGTGAGTGGGTGCAGGATGAAACCCGCACCGGCTGGCTATTCGTGACCTACCGCGACGATCAAATGGGGATGCTGCGCGGCCTTGTGGCCTCGCTGCTGGAACTCGGCATTGTCGAAGGCTTGAGCCTTTCGGAAAACCAAGATCGCGGCTTGTGGTTCGTGTTCGATGAGGTCGATTCACTCGGCAAGGTGTCCAGCCTGCGCAGTGGTCTAACCAAGCTGCGCAAGTACGGCGGGCGCTGCGTGCTTGGCCTGCAAACGGTATCGCAACTGCGCGAAACCTACGGCAAGGACGAGGCGCAAACGCTGCTCGCCAATCTGTCCACAAAGCTGATTTTGCGGGCTGGCGACAATGAGACGGCCGAATATTTCAGCAAGGAACTTGGCGAACAGGACATTGACCGGCTGCAAATGACGACGGGGCAGGGCACCAGCTCGGGCGGCCTGACGAATCCCGGTCAAAGCTCGGAATCGTTCAATACCAACTACAACATGCAGCGCGTGCGGCAAGCCGCCATCATGTCGTCGGAAGTGCTGAACCTGCCCGACCTGCAAGGCTTCCTCAAGATACCCGGCCAGCCGGTTGCCACGGTCAAGATTGACTATCAGGCCATG
Source organism: Sulfuriferula sp. AH1 (assembly GCF_002162035.1). NCBI lineage: Bacteria > Pseudomonadati > Pseudomonadota > Betaproteobacteria > Nitrosomonadales > Sulfuricellaceae > Sulfuriferula > Sulfuriferula sp. AH1. The sequence continues at coordinate 28,327 of NZ_CP021139.1, read as the reverse complement.
CCAGAGGTCGAATCGGCATATCTGAGTTAATGAGTAAAAACCCCTTAAATTCATCTACTCATTAGCCGGTTTCGGTGCTATACTCAAATGAGTAAATAAGTGGTGACAGGCTGGCTTCCCGCCTCGGTGCGCCTGTCACCATCGACGTAATCGCGCCAAAATGGGAAAATTGGGTATGCCAAAGCATTGGGTTTTGGCATGCATGGATAAGTAAAACGAACGCTGATTTTTATGCCCTAAGAACGCCTCGGCGTACCGGGTGCGGCCCCGAAAAGAACGGGCCTGACAGGTGGGAAAGTAGCTCGTAAGAGCCACCAGACAAGCAGCGGAAAGACGCGCCGTATAGACCACATCCCAAGAACGCCTCGGCGTGCCGGATACGGGCCTTAAACAAGCCCTGACAGTCGGGAACAGTAGCTCGCAAGAGCCGACAGACAGACCGGAAAGACGGCCCGGCGTTCGCCCTCAACCTTTTGGAGTGGCGAACATGAAAAAACTTTCAATCTCTTTGATCCTTGCCGGTGGCCTTTCGCTGTCGTCGGCCTCTTTCGCTCAAATTCCCGTCACTGACGGCGCATCCATCGGCCAGCAAATCGCGGCCCAGGTCGAAACCATTGCGAAGTGGAAACTTCAATATGACCAGATGATGAGCCAGATTGAGCAAGCCAAACAGCAATATGAATCTCTGACCGGCTCGCGTGGCCTCGGCACCATCATGAATGACCCGGCCATGCGGGACTACCTTCCGGGCGACTGGCAGGCGGTTTACGACAGCGTGAAGAATGGCGGTTACTCGGGCCTCTCAGGCACAGGGAAAAGCGTTTATGACGCGAACAAAATCTACGATGCCTGCGGGCATTTCACGATTGCACAGCAGCGCACTTCTTGCGAAGCCCTAGCGGTGAAGGGTGCGCAAGACAAAGGCTTTGCCCTTGATGCGTACAACGCTGCAAAGAGCCGCATCAATCAAATTGACCAGCTCATGCAGAAAATCAACCAGACGCAAGACCCGAAGGCCATTGCCGAGCTGCAAGCCCGGATTGGCGCTGAACAGGCCAACATTCAAAACGAGCAAACCAAGCTGCAAATGTATGCGATGGTCGCGGCTGCGGAAGATCGCGTGCAAGCACAACGGCAGGCGGAAATCAATGCAAAAGCCAACGCCCGGCGCGGTTGGGCACAGCCCAAAACCGTGACGTTTGGCAACTAAGGGAGGTGTGAAAAATGGTCTCGTATCTGCATCTTCCAATTGTCGTGCTGTGCTTCTTCTTACTGCTGGCGATGTGGCGTTTTTGGGCCTGCATTGACCGCATGGGTTTTACCCGCGAAGTGGGCAAGCGTGCACCTTCCATGATTCATGGCGACATCCTCGCGGCCGTGTTTGCCATCATGCCTTTTCTGATAGCTGCCGTTGACTGGTTGGGCGTTCCCCTGCCTCGCCAGCCTGCGCCGATTTCGCCCCTGCTGGCTGTGGTTTTATCCGGTGGTTGCCTTGGGGCCTGCGTGTTCATTCTGCGGAATTCTGGCGAACGCTTCGCCGGACATTGGGTAGGCACTCGGGAAAGCGCCCTGCGCACAGTCGCCGCTCTGCGCATCATTGATGCCGCCGAGCTGGCCCACGCCATGAACTATGTTCAGGCACACGAAGCGCACGCCACTCGCAGCCGGGGCCATGTCATTGACGCCGAAGTGCAGGAGGTACGGAAATGAAAAATATCGTCCTCTTGACGCTTCTCGCCATCCTCGCCGGCTGCGGTGAAAACACGCCAGTTCAAACCGTAGATTGGTACAAGGAACACGAAGCCGAACGTAAGGAAATGCTCGCCAAATGCAAAGCTGATCCTGGCCGGCTTAGGGAGTCCGCAAACTGCGTAAACGCTCAGCAGGCGGACAACCAAAAAGCCAACGCCCGGCGCGGGTGGGTAACACCTAACGCCGTTGATTTCGGCAAGAAAGGAGATTGAACATGGCCGGCCCTATGCTGTTTCAATTCATTGGCGAGACTATCGACACCGCCCTAAACACCTACGTGAATACAACGGCGGGCGCGGTCGTCTCCACATTCGTAACATTGGCGGTTCTACTGACGACGTTTCATTACGTGATGAACGGCTTCATGATGGTTTTGGGGAAGGTCGAAGCCCCTTTTTCGACTTTCCTGCTTTCATGCGGCAAATTCCTGCTGATTTCCGCTTTTGCTCTGAATGCGGATATGTACCTGACTTGGGTTGTTGAGGCCATACGCGGTCTGGAATCGGCTTTGGCGGCCTCTTTTTCCGGCAGCAATGGCATGTCCCCAACGTCGGTTTATGGCGTCGTTGATGATGCGTTCGGCAAGGGCTTGGACTTGTCGGCGCAACTTTGGGAAAAAGCCGGGAATCGTGGATGGAGCGAAACGGGCATGGCTGTAGGCGAATATATAAATGCCTGCATCATCGCCCTTGCAACTCTAATCATTGCCCTTCCTGCGGGAGCCATGATTGTGATGGCTAAGGCCGTACTGTCGATCATGCTTGGCATCGGCCCGCTGTTCGTCATGCTCTTGATGTGGGCACCGACAAAGCAATTTTTTGACCGCTGGTTTAGTGTTGTCATGACTGCGTTGTTTCAAATTGCGCTATTGGCTGCGGTGCTCTCTTTCGCTATTAAAGCGTTCTTGGCATTTGTCGGGCCTGTCGATATTGACAGCGACCAAAACCCGCTATTCACGTCCTTGCAATTGCTGGTCGTTTCGTCGGTGATGTTGTATATCCTCTACACGGTCAACAACTATGCAGCGCAGCTTGCGGGCGGCATGTCCTCTGCGGCAATTACGTTCGGCGGAATGGCACGCAGTGCGGCCGGCATGGCTTCTGCACCAGGTCGTGCAGCGGGTGGCCTAAACAACATGGTCAACCCAACATCAACGCGCCTTGACCCTCGCACCGGCCATCAGACAACCGCCCGACGTGCAGAACACTTGGCAATGGGCCGCAGTATTTGGGCGCGCAATCCTGCTTACCGTGAAGGTGTCAAGGAACGCTTGGCATCGGCTTGGGGGAAACAGCCGGGCGGAAAGGTGGAGAAATAAACCATGTTCAGCCAACTGGAACACGAAGCCCTAATGCGTCTCATGACACATGCAACCGGCTACACGCCTGACAGCCAGCGGATTGCCCACTGGTTGCAGGAGTGGGAACACGCCGAAAACCCGCGCACAGCTAAAGCGCATGTGCCGGGCTTGGCGGCTGCTCATGCCCTCGATGTGACGAAGGTAGCCAGCGCAGCAAAGCGAGACGGCGCACGGCCCACGACGTTAGGCCGAGACGAATACGCCTACAACATGCAGAACATCGAACGGGCGCACCCTCTGCCCTCTGTCGAGCTGGAACGCTGACCCTCAACCCCGCTTCGGCGGGGTTATCTTTTGGTGACAACGGATCTGCCTCGATCGCGCCAATCTGTCACCAGCGGGAACCCCTCCGCGCTTCGCTTGGGCAACCCCCTTCGGGTTGCATCCCGCGTCGGTTCTTGCCCGACTGGCTGCGGGGGCAGGGGTGGCGGGCTACGCCCTTCGTCCCTCCCCCTTGCCGATAGGCTCTATGGCCTTCCATCAGCATCAAGGGTGAAGGCTTCGCCCGCCATCCTCACCCGTTCGGTGCTCGCCCTGCGGGCTGCGCTCCGCGTGCGGCCTCCGGTGTCGCCCTTGACGCCGATTCCAGCCATAACACGGGCCACAACTGGCAATGAACGCGGGAATGAAACAGCCAAAACGCGGCGGCCGTTGGTGACGGCTGCGCGTTGGCCAGGTCGTGAAGCCGTCGCCAATATCAGGCTTTGGCAGGCGGTGTTTTCTTGGGCTTCGGTTCGCCCTGCGGCTTGATCGCGGCCAGCAAAGCGGCGTTCTGCTCCTGCATAGCCTGCAACTGCCCGGCCAGCCCTGCGGCCCGTTCTCTGGCCTCTGTGGCGGCTTTGGTGGCGTCGTCGCGTTCGGCCTGCGCCTTGGTCATGCGCTCGGCTGCTCGATGCGCCTCTGCGGCGGCTTGCTTGCGCTGCTCCTGGTGCGCCTGCTCGGTGGCCTCTGTTTTGGCGGTGAGGCCAGCAAGGGCCGCTTGTGCCTTCATCGTCTCGCTTTGAGCGGCGGCCAGACTGGCGGCCAGCTTGGCGTTTTCAGCGTCGGCCAGTTCTTGACGCTGCTGCGCCTTGTCGCGCTCGGTGCGCAAGCGGTCGGCATCAGCGCGCAAGCTGTCGGCCGTCGCCTTGGCGGCCGTGGCGGCGGCTTCGGCTTCGGTGTGTGCGTGAGTCAGTTCGGCGCGCAGCTCGGCCGCCCGGCGTTCGATTTCCTCGGCCTTCTGGTTGGCAAGGGCTGCGGCTTGCTCGGCTGCAAGCCGGGCGCTGCGGGTGGCTTCCAGCTCTTGGGCGGTGGCTTGCGCTGCGGCTGCGGCGGCCGTGGCTTGGCGTTCAAGCTCTGCAATGCGGGCTTGCGCGGCCTCCAGCTCGGCGGCTTGCTTCTCGTAGGATTCGGACTGTTCGGCCGATAGCTGGATCAGGTCGTTTTTTTCGGTTTCAAAGGCAACCTTGGCAGCGTCTAGCGATTCGTTCGCCAGTTGCTGCGCCGTCTCCCAAAGACTTTGGCCCATGCTCTGCACCACGCCATGCAATTCAACGGGCAACGGCTCGCGCACGGCCTGAACCTGCTTGCGCTGGTTCTGCCGCCATTCCTTCATGGCCTCCACCACGTTGTTCATGCCGGCGCGGCTCTCCTGGCGCACGGCCTCCACGCTCGGAAACTCGCCGGTTTCGCTGGCCGCGTGCAGGGCGTCGGCGGCGGCAAAGATGCGCTCTTTGATGTCTTGGGATAAGGCCATTTTGCTGACTCCTTCGGGGTTGGTAGGAATAATAGTAATTATACTACTACTATTACTACTACACCATAAAGAAAAGCGGATTATTTCGCCGGGCCTTCGCTGGCCGCCTCGGTTGTCAAGTGGAAGGGGTGTCAAGGGCGACACCGGAGGCCGCACGCGGAGCGCAGCCCGCAGGGCGAGCACCGAACGGGTGAGGATGGCGGGCGAAGCCTTCACCCTTGATGCCACTGGAACGACCCAAGCCTCTAGTCTGGGGGGCAGTCAAGGAAGCGAAGCGCCCCGCCGCCTGCACCCCTGACGACAGATGGCGAATCGCTCCCCTCGCTGGCGAGGGGCGGGGGGAGTGGTGCGGCGTGTCAAGTTCGCGCCATCTGTTGAAAGTACGCCGCTTTTTCGGGATTCCAAGACAGATTCAGCGTGCTAAATCCTGCAGACTTCTTTAAAGGCCCATAGAGCTACTTTTACGGCCTCCCCTGCTTGGCCCGTGCCTTGACATCCAAAAGCGCGCCTTGCGGCCTTTGCGCGCTGCTGTAGCCCGTTTAGTGCGCGGTGCTGGCCTCTCTCCTTCCTGATAAACCGGTTTTCGGTCTTTCGTGTTGAACGATCGCCTGTTCTGGCTGTGGCGGGCGCGTACCTGGCGCGGCTTGCCGCGCTTCAAAAACAGTCATGGCCGCAGGCCATCCATTTATGGGGAGGGGGAGCCGCCGAAGGTGGGGGAACCCCGAAGGGGTGCCCCGGTCGCAGACCGCTTTGCGGCGTTCCTTTTTCTCAGGCGGTCGAGTTATCCACGGTTTTTGGCGCTCCAACTACTTGTTTTTATATATTTGAAAAAAAGCTATTTGTAGCAAGCTACTTGTAGGAGCGGTGGATAACCGCGAAAAGCTAGGCGGGGCGCGGGTTTGCGGGCTGTGGAAAAGTCGAGTGCGGGAGTGATTACACGTTGACGCGGGAGTGATTACACGTTGACGCGGGAGTGATTACACGTCGCGACTTCCCCAAATCGACCGCAACCCCTTGGGCGGTGGGCTTTCGGCTCGCGGGAGTGATTGCACGTGGATAACTGTTGCTATCCACAGGGTTTTTCCACAGATCGGGGGAATGGTGACAGCCGGAGCGCACCAGGTCGCCGGCTCTGTCGCCAAAGGTGGGGGGGTGCGATTTCACGTCCGGCACTGGTGACGCCGACACGGTGGCCAGCTCGCCGCGGTGTCGCCATCAACATGACGCGCAGCGCTGCCGGGACGGCATGACGAAAGGGATTGAAGCCCGAAGGGGTCGAGACTTGGAACAAGGCTCGATGCGCAGCACGAAAGCCCGGCCCCGGCCGCGCCGGGGTGAGCCAATTAAGCCTTGGGCAGACTCGACAGCTTGGCCCCGTTGGTGTGGGAAATGTGCAGCTCGCACGGCGTCAAGGCCAGCCCTACAGGCTTTTCCTGAATGTGGCCCTGTGCGGCCGGGTAGAACAACAGGACTTCTTTCAGGCGCAAGCGAAACCCCTTCTTGAAGTCGCGGAAGCCCTGATCTGTGTCCGGGTAGCCAGCCCCAAATTGCGATTTCAACCCGGCCCAAGGCACGAAGGCAGACGACCGGCCAGAGCGGCGCAAAACGAACATGCGATAGGTCAGCCATGTGTAAATATCCATCGCCAGCGGCGACTTGCTCAAGGCGTGGAACACGCGCATGTCAATCGGCACGGGCGCGGCCATGATTTCCCGAAAGAAGCCCTCGGACAGCTCTAGCGAACTCTCCCAAAGGCCGCGCTGCTCGGAAGCCTTGGGGTGCCAAAACACATGTGACGACTCGGAAATCATCAGGCGGGCCGATAGGTCGCCGTCGCGCTCGTCGGTGTACTCCACGGAAATAACCGACTTGAACAGGCGCAAGGCTTGCTCGCGGAAGCGGGCAATGTCGCGGCCGTTGTTGTGCAGATTGAGGCTTTCCAGAAAGTCGCTTTGCGAGTGCCCGAGGGAAAGCGTGCGCGCCTTCGTCTTCACGGCCTCGCTGCATATCCACGCCAGAATCACGCGCGGAATCGACCCGTAGGGGATGCCATGTCGGGGACTGGTCGGAACGACTGAAAGGGTCAGGCGGCCGGTGTCGCGGGTGTACATCGTCCGAGGTGGCAACTTCGGGTCTTTGTGGGGCAAAGTAGCTTGCGCAAGAGTGCGGGCCATGTAGCCAAGCGCGCCGGCCGCCCTCGCTTCCTCCTGCTCGATCTCTAAGGCGTCCTCGATCAACTGGTGATGACGCGGGAGCATTTCCGTAGTCCACGGCTTGCGAATCAGTCGTTCCTTTTCCTCAAGACTTGGGAACTTGGAAACCGGCGTAGGCGCGGCGGGCTTCTTGAACGTGCCGCCATCAAGGTTTAAGGCTGTCTGTCTCGCGCCATTTTTGGTAGTATTGGTCATGATCGTTTTCCTGTTTTGGTAATGGTCACGCGGCCTAATGGGTTTCGCCACTCCGGGCCGCACCAGCCCAACACTGTTAGCGCGGTGTTGGGCTTTTCTTTTTCCTGCGTCAGTGCGGGCCGGTTTCCTCGCACCAGTTGGACGAATCCACGATGATTTCCGGGTCGAGGTGCGACACGTCGGCCAGCGTCGTGAGTGCCTTCTCAAACGTCCGAAAGCGCACCGGGCGGCCGTCATGGGTCACGGCGTGCAAGGTCTGGCCTTGACGGGCGTACAGGGCAAAGCCTTGGCCGTCGTCGGGGTAAAGCACGGCCTGCACGCGTTCCGCGTTCGGCGTGTCGCACGCAGCATTGAGGCGGTGGAACGTCCACGCCCTGCCCTTCCTTACCTTCGGTTCGATCTGCTCAAAAAAAGCGTTAGCCATCGTTTCCGCCTGTTCTATTGATACGCCCAATTCTTGGTTCGTGTTCATCTTCGCCACTCCTGAAAAAACCGGCGTTAGCGCGCCGGGGTTGGTAATCACGGCGTTTTTTGCGCCGCGTGCTTCACTCTCAAAATCTGAACGGTGCGGGCCTCGGCCAGCACACGATAAAAAACGATGTAGTTCGGATGCACGATCAGTTCGCGCAGCCACTCGGGCAAGCCCGGCCGGCCATGTCGGCCAATCTCTGGATGCTGTGCAAGCGGCTTGGTCTTGTCGCGCAGCTCCTGGCCGAAGCTCTTTGCCCGCGTCGGGTTGTCCTTGCCGATGTAGCGCACGATGGCGCGCAAGTCCTCGCGTGCCATCGGCCGCCACTCAATGCGGTAAGGCTTGGCCGTCATGCGCGCTTTTTCTTCGGCAAGGCGGCAATGTCGGCGTCCATCTCGGCCATGACTTCATCGTGCGGAATGCTCGGCCGTGGGTCGTCAATGGATGCTTGAATCTCGCCGGTCAGCCACTGGTTATAGGCGGCGGCTTCGTGCGCTCCGCGCAGTACCTGCGCCCTCGCATCGTCGCGGCTATTGACCACCTTTTCGGCGGGGTTCCAGTCACTGGCGTCGAACTGGCCGACTGTGATTCCAAGATCACGCAACAGGGACAGGGCAGCAATCGGATTGCCGAACCGGCGCGGCTCGCCGCTGCGGGCCTTCGACAGCACGGCACCGGAACCGCTGCGGGTTGCGATCTGAACAAGGAACGCCCCGCCCTGCCCTTTCAAGGTCACGCCTGAGACGCCGCCGGCATTGCTGGCAACGCGAAGCTGCTCAAGGGTCATGCTTTGCATGGTGTTCTCCTTATACGTCACTAATCAGATTGTATTCTGCATGAAAATTAGAAAGCGTGCAAGCGCTCTAGGCAATTTGGGTGGTCAAAATTGACATAGCCAATTTAGTGTCATTTTCAGAAGACGACTGCACCAATTGACGGGGCGTAACGCCAGATGTGCAGGCGACTCCTGACAACGCAATATCAGAAGTCATCTGCACCAATCTCGACTATGCTCAATACTCGTGTGCACCAAAGCGAGGTGTGAGCATGGCGTCAGACACATCATTGATTGCCGAGCAAGGCGTGGCCACCCTGCCCGATGCGGCTTGGGCGCAGGCCCGGCAACGGGCGGAAATCATCGGGCCGCTGGCAGCGCTTGATGTGGTCGGGCATGAAGCCGCCGATGCCGCTGCTCACGCGCTTGGCCTGTCCAGGCGGCAGGTGTATGTCCTAATCCGCCGTGCCCGGCAAGGTGCTGGGCTTGTGACGGACCTGGCTCGCAGCCGATCCGGCGGCGGAAAAGGCAAGGGACGCTTGCCGGAATCAGTTGAGCGCATCATCCGCGAGTTGCTGCAAAAGCGCTTCCTGACCAAGCAGAAGCGTAGCCTGGCAGCGTTCCACCGCGAGGTCGCGCAGGCTTGCAAAGCGCAAAAGCTGCGGGCGCCGGCGCGCAACACCGTGGCTCTGCGGATCGCCGGCCTCGATCCGCTCAAGGCTACTCGCCGCCGGGAAGGTCAGGATGCGTCCCGCAGCCTGCAAGGTGTCGGTGGTGAGCCTCCCGCCGTGACCGCGCCACTGGAACAAGTGCAGATTGATCACACGGTCATCGACCTGATCGTGGTGGACGAGCGCGACCGGCAACCGATTGGCCGTCCGTATCTGACCATCGCCATCGACGTGTTTACCCGCTGCGTGCTCGGCATGGTCGTCACGCTGGAAGCGCCGTCATCTGTTTCGGTCGGCCTGTGCCTTGTGCATGTCGCCTGCGACAAGCGTCCCTGGCTGGAGGGTCTGAACATAGAAATGGAGTGGCCGATGAGCGGCAAGCCCAGGCTGCTCTACCTGGACAACGCGGCCGAGTTCAAGAGCGAAGCGCTACGCCGAGGCTGCGAGCAGCATGGCATCCGGCTTGACTATCGCCCGCTCGGGCAGCCGCACTACGGCGGCATCGTGGAACGGATCATCGGCACGGCGATGCAGATGATCCACGACGAATTGCCAGGGACGACCTTCTCCAACCCTGACCAGCGCGGCGACTACGATTCCGAAAACAAGGCCGCCCTGACGCTGCGTGAGCTGGAGCGCTGGCTCACATTGGCGGTCGGCACCTACCAGGGGTCGTCTCAGAAAACGGAAAATAAAGCACGTTAAGCTGGCTGCAGCGGCCGTAGCGGCCTGAACTTGCCCGCGCCGATCTTGGCGTTGCTGCGCCAGAGGTAATCGCCAGTCAGGTTGATGTGCTCCCAACCCAGCGGCGACAGATACTGCAATAGAGAGTCATCAACGGGCTTGCCGTGGCCACGCAGGGCATTCGCGGCCCGTTCCAGATAAACCGTATTCCACAGAACGATGGCTGCCGTCACCAGGTTAAGGCCGCTGGCCCGGTAGCGCTGCTGCTCAAAGCTGCGGTCGCGGATTTCGCCCAGGCGGTTGAAGAACACGGCGCGGGCCAGCGCGTTGCGCGCCTCACCCTTGTTCAGTCCGGCATGCACGCGGCGGCGCAGTTCGACGCTTTGCAGCCAGTGCAGGATGAACAGCGTGCGCTCGATGCGGCCCAGCTCGCGCAGGGCGACGGCCAAGCCGTTCTGGCGCGGGTAGCTGCCGAGTTTCCTGAGCATCAGCGAGGCCGTCACCGTGCCTTGCTTGATCGACGTGGCCAGCCGGAGGATTTCATCCCAATGGGCGCGGACGTGCTTGATATTGAGCGTGCCGCCGATCATCGGCTTGAGCGCGTCATAGGCGGTTTCACCCTTGGGAATATAGAGCTTGGTGTCGCCCAGGTCGCGGATGCGCGGCGCGAAGCGGAAGCCTAGTAGGTGCATCAGCGCGAAGACGTGATCGGTGAAGCCCGCCGTGTCGGTGTAGTGCTCCTCGATGCGCAGATCGGACTCGTGGTACAGCAGGCCGTCGAGCACGTAGGTCGAGTCGCGCACGCCGACGTTCACGACCTTCGTGTGGAACGGCGCGTACTGGTCGGAGATGTGGGTGTAGAACGTCCGTCCTGGGCTGCTGCCGTATTTCGGGTTGACGTGGCCGGTACTCTCCGCCTTGCTGCCGGTGCGGAAGTTCTGGCCGTCCGATGATGACGTGGTGCCGTCGCCCCACTGCCCGGCGAAGGGATGCCGGAACTGCGCGTTGACCAGCTCGGCCAGCGCCGCCCCATAGGTTTCGTCACGGACGTGCCAGGCTTGCAGCCACGCCAGCTTAGCGTAGGTCATGCCAGGGCACGACTCGGCCATCTTGGTCAGGCCCAAGTTGATCGCGTCGGCCAGAATAGTGGTCAACAGCAGATTTTTGTCCTTGGCCAGATCGCCCGATTTCAGGTGCGTGAAGTGCTGGGTGAAGCCCGTCCACTCATCCACTTCGATCAGCAGTTCGGTGATCTTGACGTGCGGCAGGATCATGGCCGTCTGGTCGATCAACGCCTGCGCAGTGTCGGGTACCGCCGCATCCAGCGGCGTGATCTTCAGGCCCGACTCGGTGATGATGGCATCAGGCAGGTTGTTTGCCGCCGCCATGCGGTTGACGATGGCAAGCTGCGTTTCCAGCAGCGTCAGCCGCTCGTGCAGGTACTGGTCGCAGTCGGTGGCCACGGCCAGCGGCAACTCGCTGGACTGTTTGAGCCTGGCGAACTTCGCCGGTGGCACCAGGTAATCCTCGAAGTCCTTGAACTGGCGTGACCCTTGCACCCAGATGTCGCCCGAGCGCAGGGAGTTCTTCAACTCGGACAGCGCGCACAGTTCGTAGTATCGCCGGTCTATACCGGCATCGGTCATCACCAGCTTCTGCCAGCGTGGCTTGATGAAGCCGGTCGGCGCATCGGTCGGCACCTTGCGGGCGTTGTCGGTATTCATGCCGCGCAACACCTCGATGGCATCGAGCACGTCCTTGGCGGCGGGCGCGGCCCGCAGCTTGAGCACGGCAAGGAATTCCGGCGCGTAGCGGCGCAAGGTGGCGTAGCTCTCGCCGATACGGTGCAGGAAATCGAAGTCATCGGGCTGTGCCAGCTTCTGCGCCTCGGTGACGCTCTCGGCGAAGGCGTCCCAGGACATGACCGCCTCAATGGCGGCAAACGGGTCGCTGCCTGATTGCTTGGCGTCGATCAGCGCCTGACCGATGCGTCCATACAGTCGCACCTTGGCGTTGATCGCCTTGCCCGATGCCTGGAATTGTTGCTGATGCTTGTTTTTGGCGGCGTTGAACAGCTTGCCCAGGATGCGGTCGTGCAGGTCGATGATTTCGTCGGTGACGGTGGCCATGCCCTCGATGGCCAGCGCCACGAGGGTGGCGTAGCGCCGTTGCGGCTCGAACTTGGCCAGGTCGGCGGGCGTCATCTGGCCGCCCTCGCGGGCAATCTTGAGCAGCCGGTTCTGATGAACCAGTCGCTCGATGCCAACAGGTAGATCGAGGGCCTGCCAGACTTTGAGGCGGTCGATGTGTTCGAGCATGTGGCGGGAGTTCGGTTTGGCCGGTGATTGGCGCAGCCAGGCCAGCCAGGTCGTCTTGCCGTTGTCCCGGCGCTTGAGCAGATCGTCGAGGCGGCGGCGATGCACGTCCGACAGTGGTTCGGCCAAGGCGTCGTAGATGCGCCGGTTGGCGCGGGTGATCGCTTCCGCGCTCGCCCGCTCGACGGCATTGAGGGCAGGCAAAATGACCAACTGCCGCCGCAGATGCTCGATCAAGGCGCTGGCCAGCACAATGCCCTTGTCGGTCTGCATGGCGAACTCGGTCAGCAACTGGACAGCCTGCCGGTAGTGGCTCATGGAGAACGGCTGGAAGCCGAACACCGTTTGCAGCTCGACTAGGTGCTCGCGCCGGGTCTGCTCCCGCTGCCCATATTCACCCCAGCTTTCGATGCCAATCTTGAGCTGGTCAGCGACCAGTTTCAGCAAGGGCGGAAACGGCGGTTCATCGGCGTCAAGGATGACGCCGGGAAAGCGCAGATAGCAGAGCTGCACCGCGAAGCCCAGGCGGTTGGCCGGGCCGCGCCTCTGCCTAATGATGGACAGATCGGTGTCGCTGAACGTGTAGTGACGGATCAGCTCTTCCTTGGCGTCCGGCAATGCCAGCAGGTTGTCACGCTCGGCGGCGGACAGGATCGAACGGCGTGGCATGGATGCACTTTTTCTTTCTGTGGCCGAGTAAGTCCAGTTCCGCTAAAAAAAGGCGCGGATATAGAGCGGTATCCCGATGACCGCACTCAAGAGAATAGCCATACGCCAAGCCGCTCACCCTTCTTCACTCCAATACTGTATGTCTGCAAACAGCGCTCCGCGCGCATCAAGTGAGACTCAGGCGCAGTGCCAGCGCTGCCAGGGTCGCCGCGAGCACGGGGACGGTTAGCACAACGCCCACCTTGAAGTAATACCCCCATGTGATTGTCATTCCTTTGCGCGCCAGCACATGCAGCCAAAGCAACGTCGCCAGCGAGCCGATCGGGGTGACCTTTGGCCCCAGGTCACTACCGATCACATTGGCGTAGATCATCGCGTCCTTCACCACACCCGTTGCGCTTGTGGCATCAATGGACAGGGCGCCCACCAGTACCGTCGGCATGTTGTTCATGGCAGAGGACAGCAGCGCTGTGAGGAAGCCAGTGCCAAAGGCGGCGCCCCATACACCGCCTTGTGCGAAGTAATCCAGCAGCCTTGCGATATGTTCCGTCAGTCCTTGGTTACGCAGCCCATAAACCACGAGATACATTCCCAGCGAGAAAACGACAATTTGCCAAGGCGCTTCACGGATCACCTTGCGGGTGCTGATGACATGCCCGCGCGCAGCGACGACGAGCAACAGCAGGGCGCCTGCGGCAGCCACGGCGCTAACCGGCACGCCTAGCGGCTCAAGGCCGAAGAATCCGACCAGCAGCAGGGCCAGAACCACCCAGCCGAAACGAAACGTAGCCACATCGCGAATGGCCTCATTCGGCTGTTTCAACTGATTCACGTCGTAGCGTGCGGGGATGCTGCGGCGGAAATAGATCGACAGCACGGCCAGAGAGGCAATGATGGCGACAATATTCACTGGAACCATCACCGCAGCGTAGTCATTGAACCCGATATTGAAAAAGTCGGCAGAGACGATGTTGACCAGGTTGGATACGACAAGTGGCAGGCTGGCGGCATCTGCGATGAACCCTGCCGCCATGACGAACGCGAGCGTTGCCGCCGGACTGAACCCCAGTGCCAACAACATGGCCATGACGATTGGCGTGAGAATCAGCGCTGCGCCATCGTTGGCAAAAAGCGCGGCGACGGCTGCACCCAGCAAGATGATCAGCGCAAACAGCAGACGTCCTTTCCCTCCGCCCCAGCGTGCGACGTGCAAGGCTGCCCATTCGAAAAACCCTGCCTCGTCGAGCAACAGGCTAATGATGATGATGGCAATGAATGTGGCTGTGGCGTTCCAGACAATCTGCCAGACGACAGGAATGTCGCCGAGGTGAACGACGCCGGACAGTAGCGCCACGACAGCGCCAAGCGTTGCACTCCAGCCAATGCCCAGCCCGCGCGGCTGCCAGATCACTAGGACGATAGTGGCAAGAAAAATCAGAAGGGCGGCAATCACGTCAATTCTCTCTTTTCAGGGGGTTTTCGAGTTCTTTAAGAAGGCTCAAGAGGTCAATCCGGGAGATGACGCCGATCACTTTCCCATCCTCCACGACAGGAAGGGACGTTAATTGATGCTCCACCATCAGCCGGGCTGCAACGGAGGGATGCATGGCAGGCGCGACGCTATGCACTTCCGTGGTCATTACCTCTGCGGCAGTACGCCCCTCGGCCTGGTCGCGCTGCGTACCCTTTGGGCCAAGAAAGGAAACCCAGAAATTCTCCTTCCAAATCGATTCGCGGGGTTCAAGCCGTTCGTCCGCTCCCCGGTGAATCAAGTCCTCCGCAGTCACAACGCCGATCAGCCGAGCAGCGTCGTCGACCACCGGAACGCCGTTGATGCGATGGGCAAGCAGCAGCCTCGCGATGTCCTCAACCGGTGTTTCAGGTTGAATGGTTACCGGATCGGGCGTCATGTAATTCCGGATCAACATGGTCGATCTCCTTGGTTTGGTGCTCAGGTTGCTCGGTTTGCCCATCGAGCAGGAATACAGGCTCTTTGTCCGCAGGCATTTCTGCGAGTTCTTCATCGGTCAGGAGGGCGTAAATCTCGATGAGGTAACCGCTGGGGTCGCGCAGCCACAACTCGTGCATGGGCGTGCCGTGCCAAGTGGTGCGCGGCGGTTTGACGATTTCGGCGCCCGCCGCCACGGCCGCGTGATGGGCGGCGATCACCTCGGCTTTGACAGCTACGCCCAGGCCGAGGTGGTAGAGGCTGTAGTTGTCGAGCGCCTCGCCCCGGTCATTGACCAGCAAAACGAAGTTGAGCCGCAGATGCGGCACGATAAAGGTGCTGTACCGTTCTGTACTGTGCTTGGGCGAGACGCCGAAGAAGGCACTGTAAAAGCTATTGCTGCGGCCGAGATCGGCTACGCGCAGGCTGATGTGAAATTCTCCTGCTACGGGGAATGCAGGTGTAATTGTAGAAGGCATCATTTGACATTCACCTTGACAAGCGCACGCAGTCGTTCTGCGCCGATCGGTTCTTCCTTCAGAAGCGGGACAACCGCGTGACGGTCCGCGTGCTGATTGGCCACGGCGCTGATTTCGCGTAGCTCGTTGGCCGCACGCTGACGCAGTAACGGCGACTTGGCCGAAGCTGCCGCCACGCTGGAATTGACGATCCATGCCCACGGCTCGATCCCGGCGCGGCGCAAATCGGCTTGCAGGTGGGTAGCCTCCAGTACCGGCGTCGTTTCCGCCAGCGTGACGACGAGTACCTTGGTTTGCTTCGGGTCCTGCAATTGCATCATCGGCGTTGTGAAGCTCATGCCGCTCTTGCCCGCCTGCCGCGTCACTTCGCGGTGGTATGCGCCCGTCGCGTCGAGCAGGAGCAAGGTATGCCCGGTCGGCGCCGTGTCCATCACGACGAACTTTTTACCGGCCTCGCGGATGACGCGCGAGAACGCCTGGAAGACCGCAATCTCTTCCGTGCAGGGCGAGCGCAGGTCTTCTTCCAGCATGGCACGGCCTTCGGCATCGAGATCCTTGCCTTTGGTTTCGAGCACATGCTGGCGATAGCGCTCGGTCTCGGCATGTGGATCGATCCGGCTCACAGTAAGGTTGTCGAGCGAGGCGGCCAGGGTTTCGCCCAGATGGGCTGCCGGATCCGACGTGGTCAGATGTACCGGCAAGCCCCGATCAGCGAGTTCGACGGCGATGGCGGCAGCGAGCGTCGTCTTGCCTACGCCCCCTTTGCCCATCAACATGACCAGCCCGTGACCATCCGCCGCGATGCCGTCGATCAGGTCGGCCACGCCGGGCTCGTCGAGTTCGATCGGGGACGCAACGGCGGCGGGGGCTTGTGGTGGCAGGTCGGTCAGCAACTGCCGCAGCGCGTCGAGGCCGACGAGATTGAAGGGCTTGAGTTCTACATGATCACGCGGAAGCGCAGTCAACGTAGCCGGGATGTTCTTCAGCGCCGTTTGTTCCCGTTCGTGGATTGCAGCGGCGAGTGGGTCGGTAGCGGCTTCGATGTGCGGCAGGATGCCGTTGATGACGAGATGTTGCTGTTTGAGGCCTATGGCGGCCAGTTCTTCGTGGGTGCGCGCCACTTCGCGCAAAGTGGCCTGTTGGGCGCGAGCGACCAGCACCAGGCGGGTTTGCAGCGGATCGGCCAAGGCTTCAACCGCCGCCTTGTACTGAGTACGCTGTTTTTCCAGCCCGGCCAGCGGCCCGAGGCACGAGGCATCGCCCTTGCCGGCTTCCAGGAAACCGCTCCACGCACCTGGCAGTTGCAGCATGCGGATGGTGTGGCCGGTAGGTGCGGTGTCGAAAACAATATGCTGGTAATCGGCTGTGAGTGCCGCGTTGGTCAGTAGCGCGGTGAACTCGTCAAATGCGGCAATTTCGGTGGTGCACGCGCCGGACAAGGATTCTTCGATGCCCTTCACCACATCATCAGGAAGCACACCGCGGACCGGGCCGACCAGGCGCTCCCGATAGGCACTGGCCGCTGCCTCGGGATCGATTTCCAGAGCAGAAAGACGTGGAACCGCCGGAATCGGTGTGACGCGGTTGCCGATATCAACACCAAATACCTGCCCGACGTTGGATGCAGGGTCGGTACTGACCAGGAGGACACGCTTTCCGGCTTCGGCCAACTGAATGGCCGTGGCACAGGCAATCGAGGTCTTGCCGACGCCGCCCTTGCCTGTGAAAAACAGAAAGCGGGGAGGAATTTGCAGGAATTTCATCATCATTTTCTCCATGTTGTTCAGCAGCAGCCACGCGGGCCGGAGCAGCAACCGCCCGTCGCCGGTTTGGCGGCGTCTGCCGGTTGATCAATGCCGATCCAGAGGGCCAATTCAGCCCGCTTCGGATAACGTCCTGCGAGAGCCACTTCACCATCGACCAGGATCAGTGGTAGCGCATCCTGACCGGAGCGCTGCAAAAATCCTTTGACGGTCGCATTGTCGGCAAACGTCTGTGGCTGCTGTGCCAGGTTGTAGCGCTCGATGTGCGCGCCGTTCTGCTTCGCCCAATCGACATCAGCGGCAAAAGTCACCAGGGCTTGGTCAACATCCACGCCGCAGACGCCGGTGCTGCAACACAGCGATGGGTCAAACACTTCGATCCTCTTCATTTAAAACCTCCATCAAGTATTGAAATAACAGTCAAATAAAAACTACGCTGAAAGCGCTCCAAGCCGATCCAGTTCCACCTTCAAGCGTGTCCGGTCGTGTACAAGTTGCTCCAACGGCAGCGCGAGGAAGGCTTCGATGCGACGTCGCAAGATACGGTAGGCCGTCGTGAACGCGGCTTCGATTTCCGCTTCGGTCCCTGTGGCATGAGCGGGATCGTCAACACCCCAATGCGCACGCAGTACCGGACCAAGATAAGCCGGGCAGGTTTCCCCGGCAGCATTTGCGCACACAGTGATGACCACATCCGGGGCCAGCGGCAGGTTGTCCCATGATTTGCTGTGCAGTTCGCCCGTGTCGATACCTTCATGTGTCAGGAGCGACAGGGAACGCGGATGGACCGTCCCGGTCGGCTGACTTCCCGCACTCATCGCTTTCCAGCCTGTCGGAGCCAAGTGGTTGAAGGTCGCTTCCGCCAGGATGGAACGGCAGGAGTTACCGGTACAAAGAAACAGAATATTCATGTTGTCGCTTTCGCTGGAGTGGGTGACAGGAGCGGCAAGAACTCCTCGGAACACTTCGAGGCGGTACGCAGTTCAAGGCATTGATCGGGGCTACCCGAACAGCATTCTTCGGTGAGGTACGCAATCAAATCCAACATTAACGGGATGTCCGCTCGGTAACGTTGGAAGCGACCCTCCTGCTCAACCGTCACCAGATGAGCTTGTGACAGCGCCTTGAGGTGAAATGAAAGGTTGGCCGGCGGTATGTCCAGCGCGTTAGCAATCTCGCCTGCCACCATGCCGCCCGGCCCCTTCTTGACCAACAGCCTGAACACATCCAAGCGCAGGCCCGAGGAGAGGGATTCGAAGATCGATGTTGCGGCTTGCTTTTTCATCATCAAATAATACTACAACTATCGAAATGATGCAATCATGTCGTCGTGTCCGATTAGGCTACGCTCTAACCTGACGTCAGGACAGCCTACCCAAAAACGTCCGGATAGACTCCATCGCTTAATTTATTGACACAAGCTGCGCGAGGCCATAGATTTCTTCCTGACACTTTTCTATTTGGAGGCATCTTGCAAGGCCAACGTATCGGCTACGTCCGGGTCAGTAGCTTCGACCAAAACCCGGTGCGGCAACTGGAGCAGGTCGAAGTCGGAAAGGTGTTCACCGACAAGGCGTCGGGCAAGGACACCCAGCGCCCCGAGCTTGACTCACTGCTGGCCTTCGTGCGCGAAGGCGATACGGTAGTGGTGCACAGCATGGATCGCTTGGCCCGCAACCTCGATGACCTGCGCCGCCTTGTGCAAAAGCTGACCAGGCGCGGTGTGCGCATCGAGTTCGTCAAGGAATGCCTGACCTTCACTGGCGAGGACTCACCGATGGCGAACTTGATGTTGTCGGTTATGGGTGCGTTCGCCGAATTCGAGCGGGCGTTGATCCGTGAGCGACAGAAAGAAGGTATTGCGCTCGCCAAACAGCGCGGAGCTTACAGGGGCCGCAAAAAAGCGCTTTCGCCCGACCGCGCGGCTGAACTTCTGCAACGCGTCAAAGCCGGCGAGCAAAAGGCAAAGCTGGCCCGTGAATTTGGCATCAGCCGAGAAACGCTGTACCAGTACCTGCGCGAGATTGGAGCTTAACGTGCTTTATTTTCCGTTTTCTGAGACGACCCCTACCACGGCTCCGTGCACAACGGCCTGCTCCAGCCGCCGGCAGCGCGCTGGGCCGAAGCTATCGCGCGGACCGGCGTGCCAACCGTCATCACTCGCACCACGGCTTTTCTGGTCGATTTTCTGCCCATCATCCGCCGCACGCTGACCCGCACCGGCTTCGTCATCGACCACATCCATTACTACGCCGATGCGCTCAAGCCGTGGATAGCTCGGCGCGACCGCTTGCCTGCGTTCCTGATCCGGCGCGACCCGCGCGACATCAGCCGCATTTGGGTGCTGGAGCCGGAGGGGCAGCACTATCTGGAAATTCCATACCGCACCTTGTCGCACCCGGCTGTCACCCTCTGGGAACAACGACAGGCGCTGGCGAAATTGCGGCAGCAAGGGCGCGAACAGGTGGATGAGTCGGCGCTGTTTCGCATGATCGGCCAGATGCGCGAAATCGTGTCCACCGCGCAGAAAGCTACGCGCAAGGCGCGGCGCGACGCGGATCGACGCCAGCATCTCAAGGCAACGGCAGTTCTTTTCAAAACCACGCCACCACCGGACGCGGACATGGCTGACCCGCAGGCAGACAACCAGCCACCTGCCAAACCGTTCGACCAGATTGAGGAGTGGTAGCCGTGGAAGAATATCCCATCATCGACTTGTCCCACCTGATGCCGGTGGCCCAGGGCTTGGCCCGTCTTCCGGCGGACGAACGCATCCATCGCCTTCGCGCTGACCGCTGGATCGGCTATCCGCGAGCAGTCGAGGCGCTGAATCGGCTGGAAGCCCTGTATGCGTGGCCGAACAAACAACGCATGCCCAACCTGCTGTTGGTCGGTCCAACCAACAACGGCAAGTCGATGATCGTCGAGAAATTCCGCCGCACCCACCCGGCCAGCTCCGACGCCGACCAGGAGCACATTCCGGTACTGGTCGTGCAGATGCCATCCGAACCGTCGGTAATCCGCTTCTACGTCGCGCTACTTGCCGCGATGGGCGCGCCATTGCGCCCGCGCCCACGGCTGCCGGAAATGGAGCAATTGGCGCTGGCACTGCTACGCAAGGTCGGCGTGCGCATGCTGGTGATCGACGAATTGCACAACGTCCTGGCCGGCAACAGCGTCAACCGCCGGGAATTCCTCAACCTGCTGCGTTTCCTCGGCAACGAGCTGCGCATCCCGCTGGTCGGGGTCGGCACACGCGATGCCTACTTGGCGATCCGCTCGGACGACCAGTTGGAAAACCGCTTCGAGCCGATGATGCTGCCGGTGTGGGAGGCCAACGACGATTGCTGCTCACTGCTGGCCAGCTTCGCGGCTTCGCTCCCGCTGCGGCGACCCTCGTCGATTGCCACGCTGGATATGGCCCGCTACCTGCTCACGCGCAGCGAGGGCACCATCGGCGAGCTGGCGCACCTGTTGATGGCGGCGGCCGTCGCTGCCGTGGAGAGCGGTGAGGAAGCGATCAACCATCGCACGCTCAGCATGGCCGATTACACCGGTCCCAGCGAGCGGCGGCGGCAATTCGAGCGGGAACTGATGTGAAGCCAGCGCCACACTGGCCACTGCATCCGGCTCCCAGGGAAGGCGAAGCCTTGTCTTCGTGGCTCAACCGCGTGGCCCTTTGCTATCACATGGAGGTGTCCGAGCTGCTGGAGCACGATCTTGGTCACGGCCAGGTTGATGACCTGGACACCGCGCCACCACTGGCGCTGCTGGCGATGCTCTCCCAGCGGAGCGGCATCGAGCCGGACCGGCTGCGTTGCATGAGTTTCGCCGGCTGGGTGCCTTGGCTACTGGACAGCCTTGATGATCAGATTCCAGACGCATTGGAAACCTATGCGTTCCAGCTCTCGGTGCTGCTGCCGAAACTCCGCCGTAGGACGCGATCCATCACGAGCTGGCGTGCCTGGCTGCCCAGCCAGCCGATACATCGCGCCTGCCCGCTCTGTCTGAACGACCCGGCAAACCAAGCCGTACTGCTTGCATGGAAGCTGCCCCTGATGCTGAGCTGCCCGCTGCATGGCTGCTGGCTGGAATCCTATTGGGGCGTGCCTGGGCGGTTTCTCGGCTGGGAGAACGCCGACACTGCGCCGCGCACCGCCAGCGACGCGATTGCGGTGATGGACCGGCGCACCTGGCAGGCACTGACGACCGGCCATGTGGAGCTGCCGCGCCGACGCATCCACGCTGGATTGTGGTTTCGGCTACTACGCACGCTGCTCGATGAGCTGAACACCCCGCTTTCGACGTGCGGAACCTGCGCGGGGTATCTCCGCCAAGTCTGGGAAGGCTGCGGGCATCCGCTGCGTGCTGGGCAAAGTCTGTGGCGACCGTATGAAACCCTGAACCCGGCAGTACGGTTGCAGATGCTGGAGGCGGCGGCAACGGCAATCAGCTTGATTGAGATGAGGGATATAAGCCCGCCGGGCGAGCATGCAAAGCTGTTCTGGTCCGAACCCCAAACCGGTTTCACCAGTGGCCTGTCGGCGAAAACGCCGAAGCCCGAACCCGTCGATCACTGGCAACGGGCAGTCCAGGCCATCGATGAGGCCATCATTGAAGCGCGGCACGACCCCGAGACGGCACGCTCGCTGTTCGCGTTGGCTTCCTATGGTCGGCGCGACCCCGCTTCCCTGGAACAGTTGCGCGCCACCTTCGCAAAGGAAGGCATCCCCCCGGAATTCCTGTCACATTACGTGCCTGATGGACCCTTTGCATGTCTTAGACAGAATGACGGGTTAAGTGACAAATTTTGACGACCAGAACTTTCCGGTGCACACTGTCACATAATCGAACGTATATGTGACAGGTGCAAGATGCTGATTGGCTACATGCGGGTGTCGAAGGCGGACGGCTCCCAAGCAACCGATTTGCAGCGCGACGCGCTGATCGCCGCCGATGTCGATCCGGTGCATCTCTACGAAGATCAGGCATCTGGCAAGCGCGAAGACCGCCCCGGCTTGGTGGCCTGCCTGAAGGCATTGCGGCCGGGAGATACGCTGGTCGTGTGGAAACTGGATCGGCTCGGGCGCGACCTGCGGCATCTAATCAATACCGTGCACGACCTGACCGGGCGCGGTATCGGCCTGAAGGTGCTGACCGGGCACGGGGCGGCCATCGACACCACAACCGCCGCCGGCAAACTGGTCTTCGGCATTTTTGCTGCGCTGGCCGAGTTCGAGCGCGAATTGATCGCCGAGCGCACGATTGCCGGTCTGGCATCGGCGCGGGCACGCGGCCGAAAAGGCGGCCGGCCGTTCAAGATGACCGCCGCCAAGCTGCGGCTGGCGATGGCGGCGATGGGGCAGCCTGAAACCAAGGTCGGCGATCTCTGTCAGGAACTCGGCATCACGCGGCAGACGCTCTACAGACACATTTCCCCAAAAGGCGAATTGCGCCCAGATGGGACGAAACTACTCAACCGTATCTGAGCGGTCGGCATCAACCTGACGGCGGCGAATCGCAAGTGTTTTGTTCGGCGCTGGTTTCGGTCGCGGCCTTGGCGCGTGCCTGGAAGCGCTGATAGCACTCCAGTCCGCAGAAGTGCTCGACGTACTCCACGCCTTCCGGGGTAAAGGCGGCATCGAGCGGGATTTCCTTGCAGCACACGCAGCAACTGGTGGCAGTCGGATCATTTGCATTCATGGTGGCACCCCTCCATTGACTGACAAAGGCGGCGAATGCCGCCGCCGGCATTGGCTTGGCGAACAGGAAGCCTTGTCCCGTATCGCACGCCGCTTGCCGCAACAGTGCGAGACTGGTCGGCGTTTCCACGCCCTCGGCCACCACGTCCATGCCCAGCCCGTGCGCAAGCTGAATGACGGAGCGCACGATGGTTCGGTCGCGGTGGTCGTCGGCGAGTCCGGCGACGAAGGACTGGTCGATCTTGAGCGTAGTAATCGGGCAGCACTTCAGGTGTTGCAGGCAGGAATACCCCGTCCCGAAATCATCGGCGGCGAAGCGCACACCGATTTGTCGCAAGGCTTCCAGGGCGGGGAAGATCGCCGGATCACCGAACGCGACCGATTCGGTCAGCTCGATTTCAAGAGACTCGGCGGGCAACTCGGCGTCAGCCAGCACGCCCTTTACCCATCCGTCGAAATCCGGTCTCACTTGGCTCGCCGAAACATTGACGGCCAGCCGGAACGGTTGCCATGCCAGCATCCGCCACTCGCGCATCTGGCGGCAGGCTGCGCCCAGCACCCAAGCACCGATTTCAGGCATCAAGCCGGACGATTCGACCAAGGGGAGAAACTGGCCCGGCAGCAACAAGCCGAGCCTTGGGTGCCGCCAGCGCAACAGGGCTTCCGCACCGACAATCTGGTCACTGCGCAGATCGACTATCGGCTGGTAGTGCAACTCAAGCTGCCCGCGCACAACCGCCTGCGCCAACTCGGTCGCCGTCCATCCGGCGGGCTGCGAGGTCGTCATGATCCGCCCCGGAAGGCCCGCAGTAGCCGCGTCACGGACAGAGCAAACAAGCCGGTCAGCGTGAGGGCTGCAATACCCCAATGCTCCCCGATGAATGCGCCGGCTGTCGTTCCGGCCAGCACAACGGCGAGAATCGGCAAATGACAGGGACAGGTGAGCACGGCCAGCGCGCCCCACAGGTAGCCGGTGAACGGCTTGCGTGTCTTGGTCGGCAGGCGTTCCGGGCCGTTCATGGCAGACTCTCCGCGTGCTGTGCCGGCTCGGTCGGCAGGGTGGCCAACTGCGCTTCCAGATCGGCCAACGCTTCGCGCCGGTGTTCGACGAACTGGCGCAGCACGGCAAGCTGCGTGGCCGCTTCGCCGCCGTCCGCTGCATCCAGCGCCCGGCACAGCCTCGCCAGCGCATCGAGGCCGATGCCCGCTTCGAAGGCGGATCGCACGAAGCACAGACGCTGCAAGGCCGCCTCGTCGAACAGGCCGTAGCCGCCTGGCGTGCACGCCACCGGCCGCAGCAGTCCGCGCAGCAGGTAGTCGCGCACGATATGCACGCTCACCCCGGCATCAAGGGCCAGCCGGGACACCGTGTAGGCGTTCATCGAACACCTCCTTTTTCTCACCCGGCGCAGCAGGAAAGCTGCTTCACATCCTTGTTGAAGGTCTGCGCCGCGAGCTTCAAGCCCTCGACCATCGTCAGGTAGGGGAACAACTGGTCGGCCAGTTCCTGCACCGTCATGCGGTTGCGAATGGCCAGGGCCGCCGTCTGGATCAGCTCGCCGGCTTCCGGTGCAACCGCCTGCACGCCGATGAGCCGTCCGCTGCCTTCTTCAACGACCAGCTTGATGAAGCCGCGTGTGTCGAAGTTGGCGAGCGCGCGCGGCACGTTGTCCAGCGTGAGCGTACGGCTGTCGGTCTCGATGCCGTCGTGGTGCGCTTCCGCCTCGCTGTAGCCCACGGTGGCCACCTGCGGGTCGGTGAACACCACGGCCGGCATGGCGGTCAGGTTCAGGGTAGCGTCGCCACCGGTCATGTTGATCGCGGCACGGGTGCCGGCCGCCGCTGCCACATAGACGAACTGCGGCTGATCGGTGCAGTCGCCGGCGGCGTAGATGTTGGAGCTACTCGTGTGCATTCCTTGGTCGATGACGATCGCACCTTGCTTGTTCACCATCACGCCTGCCACGTCCAGTGCCAGGCTGCGCGTGTTGGGTGCACGGCCGGTGGCGACCAGCAGCTTGTCGGCGCGCAGTTCGCCGTGCGCCGTGGTGAGCACGAATTCGCCGTCCCTTTCACCATTGATGTACGCGACCTGGCTGGCCTGGGTGTGTTCCCTCACCTCGATGCCTTCGGCACGGAACGCGGCCGTGACGGCTTCGCCGATGGCCGGGTCTTCGCGGAAGAACAGCGTGCTGCGCGCCAGGATCGTCACCTTCGCTCCGAGTCGAGCGAACGCCTGCGCCAGCTCCAGCGCCACCACCGATGAGCCAATTACGGCCAGGCGCTTAGGGATCGTTTCGCTGACCAGTGCCTCAGTGGAAGTCCAGTAAGGGGTGTCTTTCAGGCCGGGAATCGGCGGCACGGCCGGACTCGCGCCGGTGGCGACCAGACAGCGGTCAAACGTCACCATGCGCTCACTGCCGCCGTTGAGTTGCACGACCAGGTTGCGGTTGTCTTTGAAGCGGGCAGCGCCATGCAGCACGGTAATGGCCGGGTTGCCCTCCAGGATGCCTTCGTATTTGGCGTGACGCAGTTCATCGACGCGGGCCTGCTGCTGGGCCAGCAGCGCCGTGCGCTGGATGACCGGCGCTACCGCTTGGATGCCGTTGTCGAACGGGCTTTCCCGGCGCAGGTGGGCGATATGGGCGGCGCGGATCATGATCTTCGACGGCACGCAGCCGACATTGACGCAGGTGCCGCCAATCGTGCCGCGCTCGATCAGCGTGACGCGTGCGCCCTGCTCGACGGCCTTCAGTGCTGCCGCCATTGCGGCCCCGCCGCTGCCGATCACGGCGACATGGAGCTTTCCACTATCCCCGCCAGCCTTGTCATCACTGCCCAGCCATTCGCGCACCTTGCCGAGCAATCCGCCGCCCGCCGGAGCCACGGGCGCATCGGCAAGCGTAGCCCGATAGCCGAGTCCGGCCACGGCAGCGGTCAGCGTATCCGGCAATGTGCCGGCCTCGATGGCGAGCCTGGCGCTGCCCTTGGCATAGGAAACCTCCGCCGATTGCACGCCGGGCACTTTCTCCAGAGCCTCCTTGACGTGAACCGCGCAGGAGTCGCAGGTCATGCCGGTAATTTTGAGGGTGGTCATTAATCGTTCCTTTTCTGTATTGGCTGCCGGCTCCCGCCGTCAGCCTTGTTTCGTGGGAAGTTCGCAACCGTCCGGGCCGCAACGGCGATTTGCCGGCGAAACCAAGTCCCAGATCGACACGCCGACCATCAGCGCCAGGCCGGTGTATACGAGGTGTGCTGCCCACCAGTTGCCAAGCAGCCAGACAGTTCCGGCGAACACGATGGCTGGCCCGATCATGCCGAGCAGACTGCGGTGCCATTGGCGATGACTGAGCCAGCCCAATGCGTTCGCCAGCAAAGCCACGACAGCGAACAGCGGCAGCAGCTTGGAGATGAACAATCCTTCGTATTCCTGTAGAAAGCCCAGGCCGATGGCCGCGCCCAAGCTGGCGATGGCCGGAAAGCACGCGGCGCAACCCATCGCGGAAACAACGCTGCCGAGCGCCCCAGGTTCGGGTTCAGTGGTTCACTGCTTGACGCTGGAGGGATAGCCCGCATCGGTGGTTGCTTTGGTGAGCTTCTGGACGCTGGTCTTGGCATCATCGAAAGTGACAACCGCTTCGCGGGTCTCGAAGGTCACGTCAACCTTGCTGACGCCTTCGACCTTGGAAATCGCCTTCTTGACGGTGATCGGGCAGGCGGAGCAGGTCATGCCCGGTACGGACAGCGTGACGGTCTGAGTGGCGGCCCACACGGGGGCAACAATGGCGGCGAGGGCGAGGGAGGCAAACAGTTTTTTGGCTTGCGCCGAAACTTGCGTTTTCATGGTGAACTCCGATCAGTAGAAAAATGGCATGACGTAGGGAAATCCGAGTGCGACCAGGACCAGCACGGCCACGACCCAGAAAATGAGCTTGTAAGTCGCTCGCATTTGGGGAATCGCGCAGACCTCACCCGGTTTGCAGGCTTGCGTAGGGCGGTAGATGCGCCGCCAGGCGAAGAACAACGCCACCAGCGCTGCGCCGATGAAAATCGGGCGATACGGCTCCAGCACGGTCAGGTTGCCGATCCATGCCCCGCTGAAGCCCAAGGCAACCAGAACCAGCGGCCCGAGGCAGCAGGTCGAGGCGAGGATGGCAGCTAGCCCGCCAGCGAAGAGCGCGCCGCGCCCGTTTTGTGGTTCAGACATGCGCTTGTCCTTTCGAATTTGAATTGGATAGCGTAACCTTACTTCCGTAGTCATGTACGGAGTCAAGTGGTATGGAAAAGAATTTGGAAAACCTGACCATTGGCGTTTTTGCCAAGGCGGCCGGGGTCAATGTAGAGACCATCCGGTTCTACCAGCGCAAGGGCTTGTTGCCGGAACCGGACAAGCCTTACGGCAGCATTCGCCGCTATGGCGCGGCGGATGTAACGCGGGTGCGCTTTGTAAAGTCGGCCCAGCGGCTGGGCTTCAGCCTGGATGAGATTGCCGAGCTGTTGCGGCTCGACGATGGCACCCACTGCGAGGAAGCCAGCAGCTTGGCTGAGCACAAGCTCCAAGACGTGCGCGAAAAGATGGCCGACCTGGCGCGCATGGAGGCCGTCCTGTCTAATCTTGTGTGCGCCTGCCATGCCCGAAAGGGGAATGTTTCGTGCCCGCTGATTGCGTCGCTACAGGGCGAAACAAGCTTGGCAAGGTCGGAGACGCCTTAGCGTGCTTTATTTTCCGCTTTCTGAAACATCCCCAGCATCAGAAAAGACCGTGCAGCCGACTTTTGACATTGTGTGCAATCGTCTTCTGAAAATGACATTTAGATTGGCCTTTGAGTTATTGGCCGGGTCTGCTACGCTAGGCCAAGTTAGCTATACCCAAAAAGGCCATGACATGACGACAAAGAGGAAGGCGGCCAGCCCGGCCGCGCCGGTCAAGGTTGCCCGCATCTATATGCGAGTAAGCACCGAAGCGCAGGATTTGGAGCGACAGGAAGGCATCGCGCAGGCCGCAAGGGCGGCCGGGTACTACGTCGCCGGCATCTATCGGGAAAAAGCATCAGGGGCACGCGCTGACCGGCCCGAACTGCTGCGCATGATTGACGATCTGCAACCCGGCGAAATCGTGGTGGCCGAGAAAATCGACCGCATCAGCCGCCTACCCTTGGCCGAAGCTGAAAGGCTTGTGGCCTCGATACGCGCCAAGGGTGCCCGGCTGTCGGTGCCGGGCATCATCGACCTGGAGGAACTGGCGGCCGAAGCGCAGGGTGTGCCCCGCATCGTCTTGGAGTCCGTGCAGGACATGCTTTTGAAACTGGCCCTGCAAATGGCCCGCGACGACTACGAGGACAGGCGAGAACGCCAGCGCCAAGGCATTGAGCTGGCGAAGGCTGCGGGCCGGTATGCCGGCCGCAAGACCGATACCGCCACCCATGCCCGCATCGTGGCCTTGCGCGAAGGCGGCAAGAGTATCGCGGAAACCGCGAAGCTGGCCGGGTGCAGTCAAAGCCAAGTGAAGCGCGTATGCGCGATGGCCCGGCCAGCGGTTGGCGACAAAAAGGAGCTGGCCAGGTCGTGAAGCTGTCACCACGCAAGACAGTTTCGGC